>NZ_CP071384.1 GCF_017348915.1 Leclercia pneumoniae
CGATATACGCCAGATGCAGAAAAGCCTACTATCAGTGGGCTTTTCGATAAGATCTTAAATACCTCCGGGATTTCAGCGCTAAGCGTTTCCCCTTCCGCAGCCTGACGAAGCTCCCGTAGTGCTAGGCCAGTTACCACCATTGTTAAACCCGCGAAGCGTCCGGCTTAACTCCTGTCGGTTTCCTTTGTTAATAAGCACACATAACGTCATAACCCTGTCTATGGCAGACTCATGTAGTAGCTCACCTTTAGCGTGGAGTTCAAGTACGGTTGAGATATAAGCCAGCATTTCAGCCTCATCTGTACTGGTTAAGTTGAGGCTATATCCGGTTTCCGCTTCCTTCAGTGCTTTTGCTAGATCCATTTTCAATCCTCTGGGTCGTTCAATACTGCAACCAAATAACATATCCAAACGAGTCACAATGCACCGAAATTTACCATAACATCCGTTGCCCGCACCCTCTCAGACAGCCTTAGCGCGTTTCTGCGGCCTCCTGCCCGAAACCCCCCCTTTCCCCTGCCCGGAACAGCAGAAATCCGCCATGATGATTTCTGCGTACCTGCATGGCTATGCACTCAAGTGAATGAAGTAAGATTTCAGTCTGCGATCACCATAAAACCGGGAAAAAGCCGTATGACAAAACAGGAATCAGCCGCACTGAACATGGCAAAATTTATCCGGGCGCAGTCGCTGCTGCTGCTCGAAAAACTCGACGTGCTCGATCTTGATGACGAGGCAGCCGACTGTGAGCGAATGCACGAACAGGCAGAAGCGCTTTATCAGAAGCTGAGCGCACGCTTCGGTATACAGGACGGCGAATAAAGAGACGAAAAGAACGCTCACTTAGACGAAAAGCGTATCCAGGGCAACTATGTATATCCACCGTGTACATAGTCATGCCTGACGCTTTCGAGCAGGTCGAGCATGCAGGAACGACGAGCTTGATTGGTATCGGACACAATATGGCGATACGCCTCAAACATAACAGCACCCGCATCACCGCCCGAACGGCGAAGCATAGCGGAAATCATCCGCACAAAGAGCAGACGTTCATCGGGGCAAAGATTCACAAGGTCTCCTGGTGAAAAACCAAAGATAAAAGCACCCCTCTATTAACGTCAGCTGTGAACGCTTCATTAGAAGAAAATAGGTAAACCCGGGAAAAAGATCCAAACGTTAACATCACAGGTAAACAGAAACGTCGGGTCGATCGGGAAATTCTTTCCCGGACGGCGCGGGGTTGGGCAAGCCGCAGGCGCGTCAGTGCTTTTAGCGGGTGTCGGGGCGCAGCCCTGAACCAGTCACGTAGCGCTAGCGGAGTGTATACTGGCTTACTATGTTGGCACGGATGCGGAAATCAGTGAAGTGCTTCATGTGGAAGGAGAAAAAAGGCGGCACCGGCGCGTAAGCAGAATATGCGATACAGGATATATTCCGCTTCCTCGCTCACTGACTCGCTGCGCTCGGTCGTTCGGCTGCGGCGAGCGGTACCGGCTTACTGACGGGGCGGAAATTTCCTGGGAGATGCCAAGAAGAGACTTAACAGGGAAGCGATAAGGCCGCGGCGGAGCCGTTTTTCCATAGGCTCCGCCCCCCTGACAAGCATCACGAAATCTGACGCTCAAATCAGTGGTGGCGAAACCCGACAGGACTTAAAGATACCAGGCGTTTCCCCCTGGTGGCTCCCTCGTGCGCTCTCCTGTTCCTGCCTTTCGGTTTACCGGTGTCATTCCGCTGTTATGGCCGCGTTTATCTCATTCCACGCCTGACACTCAGTTCCGGGTAGGCAGTTCGCTCCAAGCTGGACTGTATGCACGAACCCCCCGTTCAGTCCGACTGCTGCGCCTTATCCGGTAACTATCAACTTGAGTCCAACCCGGAAAGACATGACAAAGCACCACTGGCAGCAGCCACTGGTAAATGATTTAGAGGAGTTAGTCTTGAAGTTATGCGCCGGTTAAGGCTAAACTAAACGAACAGTTTTGGTGACTGTGCTCCTCCAAGCCAGTTACCTCGGTTCAAAGAGTTGGTAGCTCAGAGAACCTTCGAAAAAACCACCCTGGCAGGTGGTTTTTTCGTTTTCAGAGCAAGAGATTACGGCTGTAACGCAAGGATCTCAAGAAGATCTTAAAATATGTGGAAAGGATGTTGGCTGACAACAATGCCCTCCACAGGCACAACCGAACAAAAAAACGACAAAACTTGCATTTTAGGACTTTTCCTACAAACACATAATAGGATAAAATATTTTTTTATATTATTGGCCTTTCAAATGAAATACACCACATCGGCAAAAATTTTCATCACTGCTCTTTTTATTTCATTCCTTTATTTAACTTATGCTTTAATAAAGACTATTGGTGTATGAAAATGCAACACAATTCATCGGATATTGATTTAATAGAGCTATTTCTCTTTCTTAAGACAAAAATTGCGAGCATCATTTTATTTGTTATTTTCTCATTAATTTTGTCATTTACCTTCCTGTTTATAACAAAAGACAAAGTAATCATAAAATACCAATTAAACATGATCAACAATTCACCCAGCATGATTATTAATTGTGGGGATGATTTTTATTGTAAAGCGAACGCCATACAATCAATAATAAACAACAAAAGCAAGAGCATAACATCAAACATAGATGAAAAAGCACAAAAAATAAACCTTTCATGGTCTGGCGACGTCCGTGACAAACCTGTTTTAATCGCTGAAGTAAACACTATCCATCGAGCTATTGATGATTGGTACATCCAAGATTATCAAAATTATAAAAGCATAGTTAACAATCAGAGTAACAACTATATAAATGGTTCTGAGATATATGCGAAGATTGCATTGTTAACAAACAGCAACACTGCTGGAGAAAATAAATTCATTTCAATCAGCAATGAAACGGTAAGCAAAAGTTACAAACCAGCCTTGTTTATGACTCTATCTTTAATTCTTTCTGTTCTTTTTTCATCCGCATATCATATAACCAAAAGATCTGTGCTTGAATATAAAAACAAATTCAACCGGTCTTTTGATAACCTATAACGGTTAATAACCATATTCCTCATAACATC